>NZ_JOOA01000003.1 GCF_000712055.1 Ruminococcus sp. HUN007
CCAGATCTACAAGCTCATAACTGACAGGACGATCGAGGAAAAGATCATTGATCTTCAGACGAAAAAAGCCGAGCTCTACGACATTGCAGTAAACGGCGAAGGTGACATCATGCATATGTCTGCGGACGATATCATGAGTATTCTTGAATAGTATTGATTTTGACAATCCTTGGCCAGTATGGGTATACTTAAAGATAGCTGACTGGCTGTTTGCGGAGTCAGTTCATATGGGGATTCGATATACTTAAAGATTACCAGCCCCATGTGGTTTAATTGGTTATTTTATTTTGCGCAGCTCAGCCCCCTCCCTGGGGAGGGGGTTGGGGGTGGGGACTATATATTACAATATAAAAAGAAAGGGTGGTATTATTTTAAATGCTGCAGCTTAAAGATATAAGATGGTCCACTGAGAACGGTGAAAGCATTCTGAACGGTGTTGACCTTACAGTACCGGGACGGAAAACTTACAGTAATTACAGGACCGAACGGAGGCGGAAAGACCTTCACTTGCCAAGGTGATAGCAAGGTCTTTACAAGCCGGAAGGCGGTCAGATCCATAGCAGACGGAAAAGACATCACAGACTGGAGCATAACGGAGCCGTTCAAGACACGGCCTTGCCTATGGCTTTTCCAGCAGCCTGTACGTTTTCAAGGGCTTACAGTTCGTGATCTTCGTTTCGCATTTTCAGCGGGAAAAGAACTTAGCAAGTGCGGAAAGTGTGCCATCTTCTTGCAAACTGTCGGACTCTTGCGGCCGTGACTATATCGACAGGGAAGCGGACGCAAGCCTTTCAGGCGGCGAAAGCAAAGAGAATCGAAATAGCAACAGTTCTTGCGAGAAAAGACGCAAAGATACTCGTTTTCGATGAACCGGAAGCAGGTATTCGACCTTCTGGAGCTTTACAAGTCTTATCGAAGGCTTTTGAAAATATCAAGAAGGACAGTGACCGTTCGCTCCTTATCATCTCACATCAGGAGAGAATTAATGAACATTGCTGACTACATTGCGGTAGTAGCGGACGGAAAGGTCTCAAAGATGGGTACAAGGGAAGAAATATTCCCTTCACTTATGGACAAGACGGCAAGCAACAACGCTGCTCGCTCAGGGACCAAAATGAAGGAGGAGCTTTATAATGAACAGTATTACAGAAACAGCTTCTCAAGCGTGGGTTTCAGACTGGGACGGCAGCTACAAGGGTGCATACAATATCCGTGAAGACGGAGGGGTGCGCAGGAAGGCAGTCATCAGAGAACATCAAAATAGAGCCTAAGAGCGACAACCCGGGTATCGTTATAAAGAATCAGTTCAAAGGCTCAGAATGAGACGGTTTATATCCCTGCATGCGTTACAAAAGCCGGGCGTAAACGATCTTGTTTACAATGACTTCATCGTTGAGGACGGTGCTGACGTTATCATCGTAGCCAGGATGCGGCGTTCACAGCGAAGGCGAGGAGGAAGCAAGACACAACGGTATCCACCGCTTCTTCATCGGCAAAAAACGCAAAGGTCATCTACAAGGAAAAGCACATCGGTACCGGTAACGGCAAGGGTGCAAAGAGAATAGATCCTGTAACTGACGTTGAAATGGATGAAAACTCATACATGGAAATGGATACAGTCCAGATAGGCGGCGGTTACATCCACAAAGCCGTCTCACAACAGCCAGGCTCGGAAAGGACGCAAAGCCTCGTTATCAGGGAAGCGCCTCATGACCGAAGGCGATGAAAAGGCAAAGTCGGACTTCAAGGTGGATATGAACGGGCGACGGCCTCAAGTGTTGACCTCGTTTCAAGATCTGTTGCACGCGGCAGTTCATATCAGGAATTTGTTTCGACGATCAACGGTAACTGTAAGTGGTACAGGCCATTCCGAATGTGATGCCATCCTTTCTGAAAACGGCCGTGTAAATGCTGTTCCGGGCCTTTTTGCCGGCAACATCGACGCGTCACTCATCCACGAGGCTGCCATCGGCAAGATCGCAGGCGAGCAGATCACAAAGCTCTGCACACTCGGACTTACTGAGGAGGAAGCTGAAAGAAAGATCATTGACGGATTTCTTAAGTGATTTTTTCATTTATCAAAGGAAACACTGATTTAAACCCGGAAATACGGCGAAGCCGTATTTCCGGTTGTGGAAGATTGCGGGATTTCGCCCCGTGCCCCACGCTGATTTATGAATAAATCAGTGGTTTCTACAATAAAAAACGTCTGCGTATGCAGACGTTTTTTTAAGGCATCCGCGGTAAGCTTTTTGCTAACCGTCATTTCCCTGAAGTCACCAAAAAGGAGCAGATATATTGAAAAACCAGAAAACTTGCGGAGATGTCCATGCTTGCGGCTCTTGCACTTTATTATTTTTATAGTCGAATCACGAATACCGACGCTGGCTCCCATACGGGAATGAAGCTTGGTCTTGCCAATATAATCACCGTATATGCGGTGTACCGCTTTAAACCATCCGAGGCAAGCCATGATACTTGCAGTCAGACTTGTCTTGGGATCAGTGTTTTGCCGGTAATCTTTCCGGCACTTATGTACAGTGCGGCCGGAGGCGGTCTTGCTGCCCTTGCCCGGAATGATTTTTTATGCGAAAGATAATTCCCGAAAAGAATATGTATCTTGCCAGTGCAGCCGGAGCGGTATTTTCACAAACACCGGTCCAGATACTTGCTGCCTGCCTGATAATGCGTTCTTTCCGCGGTGTTTTTCTACTTACCCTTTTCTCATAGTTTTCAGGTATCATCGCAGGGCCTGTTTACCGGCTTCTGCGCCATGTTCGTGATAAAGCGTCTGAAACGCTGTTGAAATGATATCTTTATAGTTGCTATAAATGAAATATAGCGAAAGGCTGTTTTAATCAGCGTTTCCTTAAAATACTCTTACTGCAGTGAACGTAAAAATCTGTTTTGCGTTCACTGCTGATTTCGTTACAGGAGGAAAGATGAAAAAACACATTTTCCGGATTAATTCAGATAGGCAGCAAGGAGGATCTGCCAAAGCAGGCCTGTTTTTTGGACTATTTCATAGTTACGTGCATAATCCTTAACATAACTGTTTGCGTTCCTTTATACATTCAGTGAGCTGAGCGCTTTTTACGGTCTGTTCAGGATAATTGAAACACTTACAGTTGGTGTATTCATACTGGAGTACGGCCTTCGTCTGTGGACGGCTGACCAGCTGTATCCTGAAAAGAACAAAGGAAAATCAGTTCTTGAGGTTCCTTTTATCATTCGACGGCATCATCGATTTTTCTGACGATCCTTCCGTTTTTCTTCCTTTCGGGATTCATCGTGTTCCGAATGCTCAGAGTCGTAAAGAATATTCAGACTGTTCAGGGGTAAAAATTCGCAGTATGACTCATTTTCAAGTATTAATAAACTTACCGGTTTTATTTGAAAAAAAAAAAAAAAGAAGGAATCAGATCCTTTCTTCACTTTTTATTTAATTGTTTCATTCTCTCATGCTTGCTTCATCACTCGGCATATACAATGCTGAGCACGAAGCTCAGCCGGATGTCTACAGAAACGCATTTTCCGGTATATGGTGGAGCGTTTTCCACCACTTCTTACCGTAGGGCTACGGTGACATTTATCCTGTGACGACAGCGGGAAGGATAATCGCAATTTTTCAGTGCATTTCTCGGAGTCGGGGCAGTAGCTTATCCCTACCGGTATCATCAGTGGCCGGATTTGTTGAACCAGTATACGAAAAAAGCAGTATTCGGACATTAAATTTCAAAAGATATCAAAGAGATCGGCGAAAATTATAGCTGACAGAACGAACGGAAACTTGAAGGCCATTACTGTCGGACAGGCAAAAGAAGATTTTTTGATCTTCATATCTACGTTGTTATCCGTGATGATCTGACGCTTATGGCGTCCGACGGTCTGCTGATAAAGGCCGGAGACGTGGTGGTTGCCGGTTTCAAAGAAAATAGTAAAATAAGTTGTTGTTTAAGCGACACACTGATTAAAACGGAAATCCGGCCTTCGCCGGATTTCCGGAGGTGAGATTTGCGGGACTTCGCCCCGGACCCTCACGCCTGATTTATTCATAAATCAGCGTTTCCTCAGGAAAGCGGCTGCGTTTTTTTTGATGCAGCCGCTTTTTCTCCGCGTATGCTCTATTGACTTTTATAGTATAAAATGATAAAATTATTAAGGAATATTGTTTTGGGAGATGTATAGGTTTTGAAAGTAAACCTTATAGCCCATACTCCTGATCCGGAAAGAATTATTGCTACTGCTGCAAAGCTTTGCTATTCCCCGAGCGGACTATCATGTCGCTGAAGGAAGGAACTTACCGATGAAAAGGTGGAAAGCTTTTGTATCAATGCTCATAAGGCATCGGGACACGAGAGCGTTTCTAGAGCATGTCAGCTTTACTTTCGGCATTGAGGGTATATCAAGGGCGTGTTCGCATCAGGCTTGTAAGACACAGAATAGCGTCATATTCACAGAAAAGCCAGCGCCTATGTAAATGAAGACGGATTTGACTTCATAACACCGCCGGAAATTTGCGGCTGTTCCTGAAGCAAAAGCTGAGTTTGACAGGGCAGATGGAAGCACTTACTGAGAGTTATAACAGGGATCGCTGATATTCTCACTGAAAATCATAAAAAGACTTTTATGGAACAGGGCTTTGACGAAAAGGAAAGCCGCATCCAGAAGCAAGAAAAAAAGCTAATGAAGATGCGCGTTTTTGTACTTCCGAATGCGTGCGAGACCAAGATGTGGTTACGATGAAACGTCAGAAGTCTTTTGAATTTCTTCAGGCACCGCTGCTGCTGCCAGAGCACAGTGGGGAAATAAAGGGATGGTTTGCCAGATGAAATGCTGAAACTCTGCTGCGAAGCCGCGCCGAATGTGTTTAGGAAAAAGCCGGTCCTTCATGCTATTCCGAGGGCAAATGTCCTGAAGGGAAGATGACCTGCGGAAAATACGCTGAAGTAAAAGATTTTTACAGCAGACTGCACTCAGATAACAAAGCTTAGGGGAAACGCTGATTTCTCATTAAATCAGCGTGAGGGTTCGGGGGCGAAGCCCCGCAAATCCCACCTCCGTAAATCCGGCGGAAGCCGGATTTACGGTTTTGATCAGCGTTTCCCTGGAAAAGAAGGTTTAATATGGTTTTACGTTTTTTCTCGCTGACGGCTTTTGAAAGAGATCGAAAGCCCTTACAGTAAGTTGATTCTTTGCAGAAGAAGCCGGAATTGATGTTTAAAAACAGTCGGTATCGGAAGGGAAGCTATTCCGCGGGTTCACACGGTATACTTGTTCAGGCCGACGTTAAGGACACAGGACTTCGCTCCGGACGCTGAAACAGAAATGATTCGTGCTTCCGGGCGGAATGCCGGGAACAAAGAATCTTGAGGCTTCTGACACAGTTTCAGAAGGCGATTGGACTTCTGCGTTACCAACAATAAATATGTGGCTGCTATATGTGCAGCTCCGTCCATTCTCGGACACAGAGGACTTCTCAGGGGACACAAGGCACTCTGCTATGCCGGTTTTGAAAAGCCAGCTAGAAGGTGCTGAAATCGCCTACGGAACAGTATGTCTTTCAGGCAGCTTCCTCACATCAAGAGGTCCGGGGAACAGCTGTCGACTTTTCAACTCAAGATCGTTGAGATCTTAAAGTCAAGGGAGATAAGTGAAGCACTGGCTTCATCACTTTCTTTACACAAGCCGATGATGACAGATAAACTGCTTTTCAGAAAAACAGGCGCTTAAAATGCGTTCCGAACTTTTTTCCTTCTGCAGAAAAAAAGAAAGAGGCAGATCTTAAGATCCTTGAAAAACCTCGTAAACGCAGATCTTATCAGGAAAGCAGAAATCGTCCCTTACCTATGTTTCATACAGAGATGAAGCAGATACTTTAAAACTTATAGAATATCTTTTGTCAGAAGGCATCAGTACTGCCCGTTCCCCGCTGCAGAAAGCAGGGAGAGATGGACTTTTTCATGATAAAAAAGTTTTGAGGATTTAAAACCTTCTTTCATGGGAATACCGGAGCCGGAATATGACGAGACCCGACTGGTTCGTAATTTTACCGGTGCTCTCTGTATCGTTCCGGGAACAAGCCTTTGATCTTAAGGGAAACCGGTACAGGTTACGGCGGAGGATATTACGACAGGTTTTTAAGCCGTGAAAAGGACGTAACACCGGCAGGAATCTGCTACAGCCCGCTTGTCTTTGATGAGGTACCTTCAGAACCTCACGATGTAAGCGTTGACTATATAATAACAGAGAAAGGAATAATAGATATCAATGGATAATCAGAAAGATGAAAACGGTCCAGGAAAGAAATAAAAGACCTGCTTCGTCCCGGAAACAAGCCAAAAGGCACGTTTTCAGGATTTATGAAGGCATTTCTTGCACCTGCACCGCCTCCGAAGAAGAAAAGACCTTCAAAGGTGATCCGATATATCAGACCTAAGAAAGGAAACCGTATAGCAATAAGCCTTGTGTTTATTTCGCTATACTCAGTGTATCAGTACTCTCATCTATAGGAATAATATTCTTAGCCAGAGAATTTCTCCGGTATAGACAAGAGTGGCGGCTACCTACATTGTAAAATATTCCGGAAAAACGCAACGACTGATGGACGTTATCAGAATAATGACTGTTGATCAGGAGAAGAACAGGAAGGAACCTATTATCAAGGTCGATAAAATGTTCAGGATCCTCGCTGACCTTTCAGGAGAGACGAAACGAAGAACCTATAGAGTATGTTTCCGGCAACCCACAATCTGCGTCCTAATATGGGGTTATCAGGATATTCTCGAGGAACTGCAGAGTACATATTATATCGAAAAAGGAAAACTGTAACAATAACCATCAGGGAAGGCATGCGCCTGAGAGCGGTTGCCAAGCTGCTCGAAGATGAAGGTGTCTGTGCTGCGGACAAGTTTATATACTACTTCAACGCAGGACTTGAAGACTACGAACTTTATAAATAATATTCCGCAGCCTACAGCCAACGATCTGCGTTTTGACCGGAATGGAAGGATATCTCTTCCCTGATACCTACGAATTCTACAAGGCCCCGGACGGCGATGTCAAGGTGCTTGAGGAACAGGATTATGAGATCATTCTCAGAACTATCTATGAGAACTTTGAAGCCAAGTATGATGACGAGATGAAGAAAAGAGCGGGCTGAAGTCGGTATGACAATGGACAAGGTCGTTACACTTGCATCAATCGTACAGCTTGAAGCTGCAAATACAGCTGACATGAAAAATGTTGCCTCAGTATTTATGAACCGTCTTAATGACTATGAACGGTTCCCGGCTCTTGAATCAAACCCTACAACCGAATACAGCATTTATCTCAAGAGTCTTGATGATTATTCCGTTACTTCAAAAATGCTGAAAGCATATGATACATACCAGACAAACGGACTCCCGCCGGGAACCGATATGCAGCCCTGGTCTTGATGCTATGAAGGCTGTACTCTGGCCTAACAATACAAATTACTATTACTTCTGTGCTAACGTTGAAACAAAGGAAGTATACTATGCTGAAAACTAACGAACAGCATGAAGAAAAACCTTATCAAGGCCGGAATTGATATTAACGACCTTGATTATGATGACTGACCGATCAGATAATAAGTAAAGAAAAAGCACCGGATATGATTCATGTCCGGTGTTTTTGGAGAAAAACGCAGTGTTTCCACAGAATAACGGAGGTTTTGAATTTGGAATTAGAGGTACTTGCGCCGGCCAGGGGACCGCCGAAAGACTTTTATCAGCACTTAACTACGGCGCCGATGCCGTTTATCTCGGAAGAAAACAGTTCGGTATGAGAGCTTCATCCGGCCAATTTTGATTTTGAAGGACTTAAGGAAGCAGTAAAGGCTTTCCCACGACAAGGGCGTGGAAGGTGTTCCTTACCTGCAACACTCTTCCGAGAAATAATGAGATACCGCTTTTTGAACAGTTTGTACGTGAAGCTGTTGAAGCCGGGGTGGATGCACTTATCGCTGCCGATCTCGGAATAATCTCGCTCATTAAGAAATATGCACCTGACATGGTGATACACCGCTTCCACACAGACAGGTATCGTAAACTATGTTACAGCAAACGAACTTTATAACATGGGATGCAAACGAGTAGTTCTTGCCCGTGAGCTGTCACTTGATGAAATAGCTGAGATACGTGCCAGGACTCCTAAGGATCTTGAAATCGAGTGCTTCGTTCACGGTGCTAATGTGCGTTTCATTCTCGGGACGCTGTCTGCTTTTCAAGTTACCTTGTAAACCGTGATGCCAACAGGGGAGAATGTGCACAGCCGTGCCGCTGGGGATATCATCTTCAGGAGGAAAAAAGGCCTAATGAGTTCTATCCTGTTTTCGAGGACGAGCAGGGAACATACATTCTCAATGCCAAGGACATGTCGATGATAGAACACATCGACAAGCTTCGTGAAGCAGGTATATACAGTCCTCAAGATCGGAGGGAAGGGCAAAGTCCAGCCTACTACGTTTCAGTGGTTACAAACGCCTACAGAAATGGCTGTGGGACTGCTGCCTGAAGGGTGAGCCTGTACCGCAGTGGGTTTATGACGAGGTATTCAAGGTAAGCCACAGAAAGTACTGTACCGGAATTTTTCTTCGGACATCCGAAGGACAGTCAGTTACTATGAGACGGGCGGGTTACATAAGGGAATATGACGTTGTGGCTGTTGTTGATGAATGCCGTGACGGAAGGCTCTATGCCACACAGCGAAACAAGTTCCTTGCAGGAGATACGCTTGAAGTATTCTCGCCGGGAAAGGAACCGCAGATCATCAAAGCTGATGTGATCTACAACGAAAAAAGATGAGTCAGTTGAGAGTGGCGAACCACGCAATGATGAAGTTTTTCGATACCGTGCGAAAAGGAATTCCCGAAGGATGCAATAATCCGAATGCAGAAAACAGTAATAATATCAGGACGAAAAAAATCAGGTCACATGATTGATCATGTGCCTGATTCTTTTTTTGAAATTTTTTTAGAATATATTTTAACTGAGATAAATTTCAAAACGTACTGTTGTACCGCAGCCAAGTTCAGTTTCTATTTCGAAACTGTCGGTATTTTTTCTGATCTTTGAAAAATCCCTGTCCGTTGCCAAGGCCCCGGGCTCTGATCTCGGAATCAGGAAGAGCGGTAGTAATAACCGTCGTTCATAGCCATTTTCAGGATCGGCAATACCCGGTCCGTTGGTCCGCTGCTTCCACCCTGAGTAACATCCGGTGGTGATTCTCAACATCAATAAGGCCGCCGTTAGCATGTATTATCATGTTGAGTTCTGTTTCGTATACAGCAAGTGGTGGCTTTTTACGGATAATTTCATTATTGATGTTCATTTCAGAGAGTTTTGTTTTTATGTCTTCTGAAAACAGCTCCGGCATTTAGAAAATCAATTAGGTGTTACAATATAATGATAGTTTGGTTTCAGGATTCATTCTTTTTTCGATAACCTCCCTGCTTTTTCTTTCTAATATATATTATACCATAATACAAGAGAAAAGTAAAGCGCTTTTTTGTGTATTTTGTTCAAATAATGTTTGTGATAATATTATTGTTTTTTAGTCCTGATTTTCTGATATAAATTATAGTATACGTGAAAATGAATGTTAAGGAAACACTGATTAAACGGAAATCCGGCTTCAACGTATTTCCAAAGGTGGGTATTTCCCGGGACTTTGCCCCGGAGCCTCACGCTGATTTATGATAAATCAGCGTTTCCTTAAGGGGAGGATTATGATATGACAGCACTTATCACCGGAGCGAGTACAGGGATCGGCGCTGCGGATATGGCGCGAATCTATCTTCAGCCCAGCTCTTGGATAATGATCTTATTCTTGTGGCAAGAAAGCAGAGACAAGCTGCTTAAACTGAAAAAACTTCTTCCCCTGTAAGGGTAAAAGGTAATCGCAAGCAGATCTTTCTGATCCGAAAATGCAAAAAGAGTATATTATGTAATAAGACCGGAGTTTTCAAGATGCCAAGATCTCCGGTAAAAAAAAGCTTTGAAAGTATATGAAGTGCTGTAACATTAAGATTAATAAGGTTCAGCTCTTTTTCAAGTGAAGTTTTTCTCAAAAGGACCTACTTCACCAAATTCCTGCGTTGTTTACCAGAAGATCGGACTCTGAAACTCCGGCATACATAATAATACTCTTTTTTGCATTTTCCGGATCAGAAAGATCTGCTGCGATTACCTTTACCCTTACAGGAAGAAGCTTTTTTCAGTTTAAGCAGCTTTGTCTCTGCTTCTTGCCACAAAGAAATAAGATCATATCCAAGAGTGCTGAGATAGATCGCCATATCGCGGCCCGATCCCTGTACTCGCTCCGGTGATAAGTGCTGTCATATCATAATCCTCCCCTTAAGGAAACGCTGATTTAATTCATAAATCAGCGTGAGGCTCCGGGGCAAAGTCCCGGAAAATACCACCTTTGGAAATACGTTTGAAGCCGGATTTCCGGTTTAATCAGTGTTTCCTTAACATTCATTTTCACGTATACTATAATTATATCAGAAAATCAGACTAAAAAACAATAATATTATCACAAACATTATTGAACAAAATACACAAAAAGGCGCTTTACTTTTCTCTTTGTATTATGGTATAAATATATATAGAAGAAAAAGCAGGGAGGGTTATCGAAAAAAGAATGAATCCTGAAACCAAAAACTATCATATATTGTAACACCTAATGATTTTCCTAAATGCCGGAGCCTGTTTCAGAAGACATAAAAACAAAACTCTCTGAAATGAACATCAATAAATGAAATTATCCGTAAAGCCACACTTGCTGTATACGAAACAGAACTCAACATGATAATACATGCTAACGGCGGCGCTTAATTGGATGTTGAGATCACACCGGATGTACTCAGGGTGGAAAGCAGCGGACCAACGGACCGGGTATTGCCCGATCCTGAAATGGCTATGAACGACGGTTATACTACCGTCTCTCCTGATTCCCGAGATCAGAGCCCGGGGCCTTGGCAAACGGACAGGGATTTTCAAAGATCAGAAAAAATACCGACAGTTTCGAAAATAGAAACTGAACTTGGCTGCGGTACAACAGTAACGTTTTGAAATTTATCTCAGTTAAAATATATTCTAAAAAAAAATTCAAAAAAAGAATCAGGCACATGATCAATCATGTGACCTGATTTTTTTCGTCCTGATATTATTACTGTTTCCTGCATTCGGATTATTGCATCCTTCGGGAATTCCTTTTCGCACGGTATCGAAAAACTTCATCATTGCGTGGTTTCGCACTCTCAAACTGACTCCATCTTTTTTCGTTGTAAGATCACATCAGCTTTTGATGATCTGGCGGTTCCTTTTCCGGCGAGAATACTTCAAGCGTATCTCCTGCAAGGAACTTGTTTCGCTGTGTGGCATAGAGCCTTCCGTCACGGCATTCATCAACAACACAGCCACAACGTCATATTCCCTTATGTAACCGCCCGTCTCATAGTACTGAACTGTCCTTGCGGATGTCCGAAGAAAAAATCCGTACAGTACTTTCTGTGGCTTACCTTGAATACCTCGTCATAAACCCCACTGCGGTAGCAGGCCTCACCCTTCCAGGCGCAGCAGTCCACAGCCATTCTGTAGGCGTTTGTAACCACTGAAACGTAGTAGGCTGACTTTGCCCTTCCCTCGATCTTGAGACTGTATATACCTGCTTCACGAAGCTTGTCCCATGTGGTTCTATCATCGACATGTCCTTGGCATTGAGAATGTATGTTCCCTGCTCGTCCTCGAAAAACAGGATAGAACTCATTAGGCCTTTTTTCCTCCTGAAGATGATATCCCCAGCGGCACGGCTGTGCACATTCTCCCCTGTTGGCATCACGGTTTTACAAGGTAACTTGAAAGCAGACAGCGTCCCCGAGAATGAAACGCACATAGCACCGTGAACGAAGCACTCGATTTCAAGATCCTTAGGAGTCCTGGCACGTATCTCAGCTATTTCATCAAGTGACAGCTCACGGGCAAGAACTACTCGTTTGCATCCCATGTTATAAAGTTCGTTTGCTGTAACATAGTTTACGATACCTGTCTGTGTGGAAGCGTGTATCACCATGTCAGGTGCATATTTCTTTAATGAGCGAGATTATTCCGAGATCGGCAGCGATAAGTGCATCCACCCCGGCTTCAACAGCTTCACGTACAAACTGTTCAAAAAGCGGTATCTCATTATTTCTCGGAAGAGTGTTGCAGGTAAGGAACACCTTCACGCCCTTGTCGTGGGAAAGCTTTACTGCTTCCTTAAGTCCTTCAAAATCAAAATTGCCGGATGAAGCTCTCATACCGAACTGTTTTTCTTCCGAGATAAACGGCATCGGCGCCGTAGTTAAGTGCTGATAAAAGTCTTTCGCGGTCCCCTGCCGGCGCAAGTACCTCTAATTCCAAATTCAAAACCTCCGTTATTCTGTGGAAAACACTGCGTTTTCCAAAAACACCGGACATGAATCATATCCGGTGCTTTTTCTTTACTTATTATCTGATCGGTCAGTCATCATAATCAAGGTCGTTAATATCAATTCCGGCCTTGATAAGGTTTTCTTCATGCTGTTCGTTAGTTTCAGCATAGTATACTTCCTTTGTTTCAACGTTAGCACAGAAGTAATAGTAATTTGTATTGTTAGGCCAGAGTACAGCCTTCATAGCATCAAGACCAGGGCCTGCATATCGGTCCCGGCGGGAGTCCGTTTGTCTGGTATGTATCATATGCTTTCAGCATTTTTGAAGTAACGGAATAATCATCAAGACTCTTGAGATAAATGCTGTATTCGGTTGTAGGGTTTGATTCAAGAGCCGGGAACCGTTCATAGTCATTAAGACGGTTTCATAAATACTGAGGCAACATTTTTCATGTCAGCTGTATTTGCAGCTTCAAGCTGTACGATTGATGCAAGTGTAACGACCTTGTCCATTGTCATACCGACTTCAGCCGCTCTTTTCTTCATCTCGTCATCATACTTGGCTTCAAAGTTCTCATAGATAGTTCTGAGAATGATCTCATAATCCTGTTCCTCAAGCACCTTGACATCGCCGTCCGGGGCCTTGTAGAATTCGTAGGTATCAGGGAAGAGATATCCTTCCATTCGGTCAAAACGCAGATCGTTGGCTGTAGGCTGCGGAAATATTATTTATAAAGTCGTAGTCTTCAAGTCCTGCGTTGAAGTAGTATATAAACTTGTCCGCAGCACAGACACCTTCATCTTCGAGCAGCTTGGCAACCGCTCTCAGGCGCATGCCTTCCCTGATGGTTATTGTTACAGTTTCCTTTTCGATATAATATGTACTCTGCAGTTCCTCGAGAATATCCTGATAACCCATATTAGGACGCAGATTGTGGTTGCCGGAAACATACTCTATAGGTTCTTCGTTTCGTCTCTCCTGAAGGTCAGCGAGGATCCTGAACATTTTATCGACCTTGATAATAGGTTCCTTCCTGTTCTTCTCCTGATCAACAGTCATTATTCTGATAACGTCATCAGTCGTTGCGTTTTCCGGAATATTTACAATGTAGGTAGCCGCACTCTTGTCTATACCGAGAAATTCTCTGGCTAAGAATATTATTCCTATAGATGAGAGTACTGATACACTGAGTATAGCGAAAATAAACACAAGGCTTATTGCTATACGGTTTCCTTTCTTAGGTCTGATATATCGGATCACCTTTGAAGGTCTTTTCTTTCTTCGGAGGCGGGTGCAGGTGCAAGAAATGCCTTTCATAAATCCTGAAAACGTGCCTTTTGGCTTGTTTCCGGACGAAGCAGGTCTTTTATTTCTTTCCTGACCGTTTTCATCTTTCTGATTATCCCATTGATATCTATTATTCCTTTCTCTGTTTATTATATAGTCAACGCTTACATCGTGAGGTTCTGAAGGTACCTCATCAAAGACAAGCGGGCTGTAGCAGATTCCCTGCCGGTGTTACGTCCTTTTTCACGGCTTAAAAACCTGTCGTAATATCCTCCGCCGTAACCTGTACGGTTTCCCTTAAGATCAAAGGCTGTTCCCGGAACGATACAGAGAGCACCGGTAAAATTACGAACCAGTCGGGGTCTCGTCATATTCCGGCTCCGGTATTCCCATGAAAGAAGGTTTAAAATCCTCAAAACTTTTTATCATGAAAAAGTCCATCTCTCCCTGCTTTCTGCAGCGGGGAACGGCAGTACTGATGCCTTCTGACAAAAGATATTCTATAAGTTTTAAAGTATCTGCTTCATCTCTGTATGAAACACATAGGTAAGGACGATTTTCTGCTTTCCTGATAAGATCTGCGTTTACGAGGTTTTTCAAGGATCTTAAGATCTGCCTCTTTCTTTTTTCTTGCAGAAGGAAAAAGTTTCGGAACGCATTTTAAGCGCCTGTTTTCTGAAAAGCAGTTTTATCTGTCATCATCGGCTTGTGTAAAGAAGTGATGAAGCCAGTGCTTCACTTATCTCCCTTGACTTTAAGATCTCAACGATCTTGAGTGAAAAGTCGACAGCTGTTCCCGGACCTCTTGATGTGAGGAAGCTGCCTGAAAGACATACTGTTCCGTAGGCGATTTCAGCACCTTCTAGCTGGCTTTCAAAACCGGCATAGCAGAGTGCCTTGTGTCCCCTGAGAAGTCCTCTGTGTCCGAGAATGGACGGAGCTGCACATATAGCAGCCACATATTTATTGTTGGTAACGCAGAAGTCAATCGCCTTCTGAACTGTGTCAGAAGCCTC
>NZ_JOOA01000004.1 GCF_000712055.1 Ruminococcus sp. HUN007
GGATACAATGTCAATAGAATCCATGTAATTTATTTCTATTATTTTTTAATATACAGCCATCAGGACTGGCCTTTTCTGCTTATATTATATCATCTGGAAAGGTGATTGGCAATAGGTTGTTATTGGCTATTCCGGTGCTTCTGAGCCGTAATCTTACTTTCAGAGTTTTGTCTCTGTTGCCGGAAGCGAATTATTATAAAATTAAATCCCGGAATTATGAGAGCGTTTCATCACAATTCCCGGGATTCAGATGGTTTAAATCAAAGCATAAGTGCTTTTTTCCGAGTGACTGAGCCATGGATTTTTAGTACGGATACATCGATTCCGGTGGTATCTGATGATCTTTTCTGCGCATTCGCCGTCTTCAATCATGAGTTCTGCGATTTTCTGTTTTTTCTTCAGCTTCCGCTTTTGCTCTTTCTTCCGCTCTGGCTCTTTCGTCTGAAAATAAAAATTCTTCATTAAGCATAGAATCAGCTCCTTTATTAGCTATATCATCTATTGAACTGTATATATGTTTCTCCAGATCCCGAATTATCGTGATCATCGTACTGTGTTCATCATTTGTTATTTTTTTCCTGTTCCTTTTAAGCTGCGCAAAGTCGTGATTATATCCCTGCACATAGATGTAAACTTTTCGAGAAATTCCGTTTTTCTGTTCTTCAGAAAAGCGCTGCTGTACTTTTTTACACTGCTGTACAGTCTCAGGATCTGGAACGGCAGGAGGATCTCCATGTCGTTTGCGATCAGTTCCTGCGGGGGTGTAGCCGAGTGAACGTACTGCGTGTACTGAGTATTCGATTTCCTGCTCGTCCGGCAGGATCAGTTTTATGTACAGTTTATCCTTGCTTTTATCTGTATCTTTCAGAAATACTACAGCCTGCTGCGGCATTTTGAATACTGCGTGGGAATCGTCGATTCGCTTGTATCCTTCTTCGTCACTGACAGCGTAATTGAAGAGCCTGATGAGCATGTCATCATAATATACCTGGGCTTCAAGATGGAAGCGTTCACCGCATATTATAAAGTAGAGGTCTTTTTCGTATACTTTCAGGTCTTTTATTTACCGTGTTTGTATCCAGAAATGTTATTTCCGAATCCAGCGGGAAAGCGCTTGCCGAATACCTTGTTTACAAATTTTACAAGCATTTTACCAGATAACCGGATTCATTCTTTTGAATGACAGATCGTAAATCTTTGTTTGGACTATTCATAGTCATATCTCCTTGATTATGATATATCTGTAATATATTACACCTGAATTATATCATATCAAGGATACAATGTCAATAGAATCCATGTAATTTATTTCTATTATTTTTTATATACAGCCATCATGTCCGGCCTTTTTCTGCTTATATTATATCATCTGGAAAGGTGATTGGCAATAGGTTGTTCCGGATGTCGTAACAAATATGGTGTAATTCAGCTTAATTCATTTTATCCAGCAGCATTGCTGTTTTTTCTTTTATGTTTTCTGGTTGAATGGGCATAGATATTCATTGTGGTGCTGATGTCTGAATGACCGAGCAGTTCCTGGACATCTTTCGGTGCTGCGCCGGCAGAGAGGAGGTTTGCAGGTGTAGGTGTGGCGCAGAATATGAAAATGAAAACCGCAGAGTTTATCGTCAAGTTTTCTTATTGAACGGCAACATTATTGAAACTGTATCCGGACTTTCGAATTTTCCGTTGTTCCTTATACAGACAAATGACAGTTTCTGATGATCTTCCCGGTACCGTTTTCGCCTTTTTCAAGAGCATATATCTCATAGTGCTCACGACCGTTTTCAAAAACTCTTCTGCAGTAGTTGGCGTATTTAAGCTCACTTTCTTCAAGAGCCTTCTGTCTTGATTTTTCACGTTTAAGGATCTCAGCCAGCCTGTTTCCGAAATCAACTATACGCACTTTGTTTCTTTTAGCCGGTCCTATCTCTATCTTATGGCGCACAGTATTTATAACGCATACTCCGTCTGACTGTGATACACTGTTCATCCAGATCTATATCCCCGCCAGAGCAGTGCGCATACTTCACCGAGTCTTAGTCCGGTATAATAGGGCGATCTGTATCGGCAGCAAAGCGGCATTTTTCTTTTCTTCAAGATACTTTATAATAGTACAGAACTGTCTGTGTGATATGATCATGTTCTCATTTCTGCGGATATTAACGGGATCCAGTACCAGTGACTGTTCCCTCGGATGACTGATGCGGACATACTGCATCGGATCTGATTCGATATATTTTTTAGGAAACACCGCAAAACGAAAAAGAGCTGTGCAGAACCGCTGCAAAAATCCGCATATATCCCGTGCTAACATGAGCACATCCGTTTTTGCCGCCGTTGCAGAGTTTATCGAAATAATTCTGCAGCAGATCAGGTGCGATCTCACTTATCTTTAAATCAGCGATCTCATCCTGATTTATACGACGAATAACCGAACTGTAAAGCTGTTACCGTACCCGTTACTGTAATTACCCGGAAGCCAGATCTTCATCCACCCACTGTTCAAGAAGCCTGCGAAGCCGTGATCTCTGTTAAATCGCCGCAGCCGGATGTAATTTCCTGATGTTTCATTTGCCATAATAATAGTACTCCTGTAAAGAAAAAATTTAGTGAACATCAAAAGCGGATTGATGTTCCACTGTGGGTGAGTACTATTAATCTATTAATTTCAGAAAATATATTTTGCAGTAAAGATGCATCTCCCTGAAAATGCCTTGATTTGTCGCTAACGTAAGTAAGTCACCATCGCATTTTTGAAAATCTATATTGTAACCAGCATTATTGGTCAAGCAAAGCTAAAAAACAATCTAAGTGGTCCGGCCATTCCCTTCTCGAAAAGGATGCAAATAATTCATGTCGTTTATAAAAATCCGTAAGTTCCTCCGATGAACCGCTCTTTACTTAAACTACAAAAATAATTATTATCTTTAAGATATTTGAATTTTAGTATTCCTTGCATTTTCAATATTTTTTACATTACAAAATACAGATCCCTTTTTTTGAAAGATTGATTGTTCGTATTTCTCCAGCCCAGCTATAAAGATCACTGAAAAATTCTTTTATGAAGTAATTTGTTAAAAACTAAAATCCACATCTTTAAATTCAGTGTTTTTTTTCAGCATCCATTATTCTTGCTGTTACAATAGTCGCCTCTGCTTTATCAAGTAATTTCTGAATTTCTTATATCAAAACTTGTTAATAAGGACGGTAGTATGTTCATAACAATCCTGACTACATCCGTCTAACGAATAGACCGGCCACAGTTTTACTCCTTGCAAATTACCAGTGATCATTTTTATCAATTCATTAAAAATCAATCTTTTTTTTCAGCATAAATCAGTAATGATTTTTAGTGTTTCATCCGTAAAATCATATCCTTCCATTCGAGTGGAAGCTATAGCATTATTTAAAGCATTTAATGTTAATGTGTCCAGTTTAAGCCACCTCCAGATTCTACTGAAGCAATTCTTCTTCGCACGATTGATTGCTTCTTTCTGAAATGTTGGTATATACATATTTAGTATACCATTTTTTCAATCAACAAGCAATAGAATAAAGGAAACCAATCAAATTCAAATTTATCTGGTTTCGGGGTTTTAAGTAAATCAGCTAAAAACATCAGGGATTGAAAAAGCGATATCAGGGATAGAAAATGAATTCAGAGAAACGAGATTTTTGCAAGGAGCACGACCTAAATACATGGAGGTATTATTATGGGAATGGTAGTTAGAACTAATATGGCAGCTATAAATGCCAACAATTCATTAGCAAACGCTTCAAAGGCTCAGCAGAGCGGCCATGCAGAAAACTCGCGTCCGGCTTTAGAATCAACGCAGCTAAGGATGATGCTTCAGGTCTCGCTATTACAGAGAAGATGAAGAATCAGATCAAGGCTCTTGATACAGCTAAGGATAACTGCGAAGACGGTGCTAACATGATTCAGACAGCTGAAGGTTACATGAAGGGAAACTCATGACATTCTTACAAGAATGACTGAACTTGCTGAAAAGTCTGCTAACGGACTTCTTGAGGGCGAAGATAGAAAGGCTCTTCAGAATGAAATGGATGAGCTCTGTAGTGAAATCGATAGAATGGCGACTACAGCAAACTTTAATGGCAAGAAGCTTCTTAATGGAGATCTAGGATCAAACGGAAAAAGTTCTTATTTCTAGTGATTCTACTGGTAACCATTATTCTGTTAGTGATGAAGCACCTAATGGCGCACCGAGATATAATTGCGTCATCAGCAGCAATTAGTGGCTCAACAGCATTAGATCAGCTTAGTGGAAGCGCTAAGGATGAATTAACTGCTAAGATTAAAGCAGCAGCAGAAGCAGCAGCCGCTGCTTCCGGCTCAACAAAATATGACTTCAGTAACTCTTGCGGTTAATAAGAATGGCGATATTATTGTCAACTCTTACAGTTGCAACCGGAAGTATTACAGGCGATGATTTAGTGGTCTAGTGCAGTAAACGCCGATAAATATGCTTCTAGCAATAATATTAATGGATACAGTGAAATCAACATTAATCTTACTTACTCAACATCTGGCAATTTAGCTAAAAATGAAGGAATTAAATTGCAGATTGGTGAATCTTCAACAGCAGCTGATAAGATGAATGTTCAGATTGGCAGTTTCCATACAGATACACTTCTTGCAGGTATCAACGGTTTCCAGAATAAAACTGCAGGTGGCTACTGGTGAAACAGATACGAATGCTGTTGCCGCTACAAAGGCTAACGCTTCTGCTACATATGATAATGGTATCACAGTTGATATTTCAGATCAGAACAAGGCTTCTGCAGCCGCTGATGCTATCCGTCAGGTATCAAATTATGTATCTGACCAGAGAGGAAAAACTCGGTGCTCAGCAGAATCGTCTTGAACACACTGTAAAATAACCTTACTACAGCTTCTGAAAACACAACAGCTTTCTAAGTCACGGTATCTTAGATACAGACCATGGCTAAGGAAATGATGGAATATACAAGTAAGAACGTTATTGCTCAGGCTGCTCCAGTCTATGCCTCGCACAGGCTAATTCACAGCCTCAGAACGTACTTTCACTTCTTCAGTAATTCATCATTATGATTATAGCTGACAAGTAAAAAGGAATATAAACTACGATTAAATAAATGAATATAGGGTAAAGGGATACAGGGCTATGGTGCTTCGTCACTGTAGCCCTGTAAATTTTTTCGATAGGAGATATGAGAAATGAAAGTACATACTGAACCTAAGAGAAAAACAGATTATTCTTTCCATAGGAATGATAGTAAAAAAATGAAGAAAAAAGTGCTGGAAAGATGTCTGAAATCACTTCAGCCGTTAATGAATGCAATACCATGTGAGTTGATTGTTGCCGATACTGGCTTCAACAGATTCTACAGTTGAAATCGCTAGAAAAATATACTGATAATGTGTATCATTTTGAATGGATAAATGATTTTGCTTGAAGCGAGAAATTCAACTATAAAAAAAGCTTCAGGTCAGTGGTATATGTATTATTGATGCTGATGAATACTTGGATAATGATTGCCTCAGAATTATTAAATTTCTTAAAAAATAAAGATAATCAAAAAATATAGATCTGTGGAACAATCATTGTTCGTAAATTATCAAAATCTAAAGCTGGATAAATTATTGCTGACTCTAGCTTAGCAAGGCTGCAAAATTAGATGAGACATGTTTCTTTGAAGGAGCAATTCACGAAACTATACCCATAAGAAAAATCCGTTTTACAATATTTCAACCATTTTTCATCATACAGGTTTATTGTTTTGAATCCAATCACCAAAAAAGAGAAAAAAAGAATAAGAAATCTGAATCTTATGAGGATGGAATATGAGAAAAATCCCAAAAATCTAAGGCTACTTAGCCATTTAATAGATGCTTTCAGTTTCTGATGAAAGAGAGAAATATATATGTGAAGCATTGGATATTGTACGTCCTTGATAGTGGAAGTTTGTTTTATTCAAAAGTTATTTATATGCAGGCAATTTCGTATTATCAGACTGTTGACAGGAAACATGCATTGGATTTTGTGCGAAGAGTATTATAATGTATTTATTGATGCGAATAGTAATATCGTTTCTGTAGCAATCGAATTCCTGAGAGCTAATATTCTGGGTACCTCTTGATATGTACGAAGATGCATGTAGTGCATTTCAGCGTTATTTTAAGTTTTATGAAAAGTACAAAAAACGGCGGAGCTTAATGAATTTGAAAATGTGTACACATCCGATTGCTGGTCTAAACAAAATCAGATTTTGAGACTTGTACTTACAATTTAATAATGATTTATAAAAAGCTAAGCAAATATAGCGATGCTTTTTGATATATTAGATCAGCTTGATTTTTTTCTACAATTGAAGGTTCGAAATTCACAGATGTTATATCAGCGGATAAAATTACTGTGTACAGAAAGGCAAGGAATATAGTCGAATTGTATATTATCACGAAAAAGATAATTGAATTAAAAATGATGACGAGAAATATTCAGTAATGTTATATGCTTTAGAAGCATTTTATAACTGGTTACAGGATGAAAGAAAAAGAAAAGTTTGCAAGCGATATAGCCGAGAGTGGATTAGATGATAATTTTTTTCAAAAATTAATGTATATGGTAAGTATACAAAAATTATAACGACTTCAGTTCAAAACTAATTGAATTTATTGAACAAATAGAATCTTGGAATGGACATTACAGTGAAGTATTCTATCTAGCCATAAAACACAAAGTAGATATTAGCGTCGTTTGTCAATAAAATAGATTTATCTGATTTGAGAAATAATCTACAGATTGTCTTGAATTGCCATGGATGATTATGCACAGATAGTTCTTGATTATGGGATTCCTGAAAGCTTTACCCAGTTCAATTAAAGGATTTTCGGTTTTATTACTGATATGTATGAACTGGCTTGCTATAAAACCTTTTGATTTGAATGATAATAAAAAAAGAAGAAATTATATATTCGCTTTATTTCGCTTTTAAGCGATTATGTTCTTAATATTTATAATTCTGAATTACTATTAGATGAAAATGATGTTGAAGTATTGGCCTAATCTTCAATCGTTTCGGTTACTATATGTACAGAGCTAATCAGGAAACTTGAAAACAGCAATGCTGTAGCTTTATATAGAAAGAAAATGAGAAAAAGCGCTTAATTCTTGTGAAGCAATGAAAGATTTAGTCGAGTTTATGCCTCGAAACAGTTTAAGATAAAAATGAGGTTGACGTAAATTCTGTTAATTTAGATTACACTGTAATTTGATATATAAAGAAATATGAGGAAAAGCATATGAAAAGTAGTAATTCTTGCTGGCGGGGCTTGGTACGCGAATCAGTGAAGAAAGCCATCTGAAACCGAAGCCAATGATCGGTATTTGGCGAACATCCAATAAATTTGGCATATTATGAAGTATTATTCTGAGTTTGGGTTTAATGATTTTGTAATATGCTGTGGATACAAGAGTTTTGTTATCAAAGAATATTTTTCTGCATATTAGCATGTACAACTCAGACGTCACATTTGATTTTACTAATGAGAATTCTATGGACTCTTCATAATTCAGAAAGTTGAAACCATGGAAAGGTGACACTTGCTGAAACCGGTGTTATGACACAGACTGGTGGAAGAATAAAGAAGATACAAAAAATATATGGCAATGAAACATTCATGATGACATATATGGTGATGGCGTATCAAAATGTTGATTTGAACGCATTGTTAGATAGTCACAGGAAATCTGGTGCTACTGCAACAATGACTGCTATTCAGCCAGGTGGTCGTTTTGGTGTGTTAGAGATAGAGAATAATGGTTTTAATCTCAAAATTCGCGGAAAAAAGCCAAGGAAGATGTGGAGGCTGGATAAATGGCGGATTCATGGTGCTTGAACCTGAAATATTCAATTATCTGAACGATGATGATCAGCTTGTTTTTGAACGCAAACCACTTGAAAAACTTGCGAAAGACGGTAAGCTTAATGCTTATAAGCATCATGGGTACTGGCAGTGCATGGATACTATGAGAGATAAGGAATTTCTTGAACAGATATGGGCAAGCGGTAAGGCTCCGTGGAAAATATGGGAATGAAGAAAATTAATAGATGCAGATTTCTGGAATGAAAAAAAAGTACTTGTAACAGGACATACTGGTTTT